>NZ_JBFDVL010000026.1:0-346 GCF_041008415.1 Staphylococcus cohnii species complex 1663 | reverse complement strand
ATATAAACGGAGGATTAGCTCAGCTGGGAGAGCATCTGCCTTACAAGCAGAGGGTCGGCGGTTCGAACCCGTCATCCTCCACCATTTTAATTTGCCGGCCTAGCTCAACTGGTAGAGCAACTGACTTGTAATCAGTAGGTTGGGGGTTCAAGTCCTCTGGCCGGCACCATCTTTAGAGCCATTAGCTCAGTTGGTAGAGCATCTGACTTTTAATCAGAGGGTCAGAGGTTCGAATCCTCTATGGCTCACCATTAATCAAATAACGCGGGTGTGGCGGAATTGGCAGACGCACTAGACTTAGGATCTAGCGCCTTACGGCGTGGGGGTTCGACTCCCTTCACCCGCA
>NZ_JBFDVL010000025.1:0-367 GCF_041008415.1 Staphylococcus cohnii species complex 1663 | reverse complement strand
CGTTTTACCGCCTGGGAATGTCACTGTGACCGTTGAGCCTGGCTCTGCTGTGCCACTTACTGTTGTAGCTTCACTTGTCACTTCTTTCACCGTTGGTGCATCTGGTGCCGTCGTATCTACTACTGTTGTCATTGTTTCTTCAGATGTATTGCCAACTTTATCTTTAGAAGTAACTTTGATATCTTCTCCACCTTCTAAATCTACATTTGATGGAATTTCAACTGTATAGTTACCTTCACTGTCTGCTGTTCCTGTTGACGTTGTTCCATCTGGGAACGTTACTGTGACTGTTGAGCCTGGTTCTGCCGTGCCACTTACTGTTGTAGCTTCGCTTGTCACTTCTTTCACCGTCGGTGCTGATGGCGCC
>NZ_JBFDVL010000024.1:0-507 GCF_041008415.1 Staphylococcus cohnii species complex 1663 | reverse complement strand
ATTTAGCACATACAAAATGGAATTGTAAGTATCACATTGTCTTCGCTCCTAAATATAGAAGACAAATTATATACGGAAAAATAAAGAAAGATATTGGAATAATATTGCAACAGCTGTGTGAAAGAAAAGGCGTAGAAATTATTGAAGCTGAAGCATGTAAAGATCACATTCATATGTTAGTTAGTATTCCACCCAAATTAAGCGTTTCGCAATTTGTAGGATATTTAAAAGGAAAGAGTAGTTTGTTGATTTTTGATAGACATGCACATTTAAAATATAGATATGGTAACAGAAAATTTTGGTGTAAAGGTTTTTATGTTGATACAGTTGGAAGAAATAAAAAAGTTATAGAAAATTATATTCGTAATCAATTACAAGAGGATATCGTTGCGGAGCAATTAACACTTGTTGAATATATAGATCCTTTTACTGGCGAAGAAACTAAGAAGAAAAAATAAAACAACCCTTTTAAGGGTTGCTGGGAAAGTAGTACATATGGCTGATCTT
>NZ_JBFDVL010000023.1:0-791 GCF_041008415.1 Staphylococcus cohnii species complex 1663 | reverse complement strand
GGGTTCTGTTGCAAAGTTGAATTTATAGTATAATTTTAACAAAAAGGAGTCTTCTGTATGAACTATTTCAGATATAAACAATTTAACAAGGATGTTATCACTGTAGCCGTTGGCTACTATCTAAGATATGCATTGAGTTATCGTGATATATCTGAAATATTAAGGGAACGTGGTGTAAACGTTCATCATTCAACGGTCTACCGTTGGGTTCAAGAATATGCCCCAATTTTGTATCAAATTTGGAAGAAAAAGCATAAAAAAGCTTATTACAAATGGCGTATTGATGAGACGTACATCAAAATAAAAGGAAAATGGAGCTATTTATATCGTGCCATTGATGCAGAGGGACATACATTAGATATTTGGTTGCGTAAGCAACGAGATAATCATTCAGCATATGCGTTTATCAAACGTCTCATTAAACAATTTGGTAAACCTCAAAAGGTAATTACAGATCAGGCGCCTTCAACGAAGGTAGCAATGGCTAAAGTAATTAAAGCTTTTAAACTTAAACCTGACTGTCATTGTACATCGAAATATCTGAATAACCTCATTGAGCAAGATCACCGTCATATTAAAGTAAGAAAGACAAGGTATCAAAGTATCAATACAGCAAAGAATACTTTAAAAGGTATTGAATGTATTTACGCTCTATATAAAAAGAACCGCAGGTCTCTTCAGATCTACGGATTTTCGCCATGCCACGAAATTAGCATCATGCTAGCAAGTTAAGCGAACACTGACATGATAAATTAGTGGTTAGCTATACTTTTTTACTTTGCAACAGAACC
>NZ_JBFDVL010000022.1:0-1248 GCF_041008415.1 Staphylococcus cohnii species complex 1663 | reverse complement strand
GTGGCTAGCAAATACGAAGCTTGCCAAACCATATTATTACTTGTGATAGGAGAAATACTTTTGACGAACAAAGAAATAATGATAGCCACTTCAGTGGCGATTGGTGCAGTTGTAACTTGGATTAATCCAAGTTAACAACCAATCCAAATCATTACTTTCGATATCGTGAAGTCAAAAGGAAATTCTATTACAAGTAATAATATGGTGGGTTTTGACTTTAGGTTTTCAACACTGGGGTACTACGACCCCCCAGTGTTGTTCATTGTTCACGGTCACTTTTTGTGTATAAACGATTGAATTATGATGTTGTTTTGTGTATTATTGACTGTAATAGTTGAAAGGTGGTTACAATTATGAGTAAAAGATTGCAAGTGACTTTGAAAGATGAGATGTCGGAAAAGTTAGATGAATTGGCGAAATATTTAGGAGTTTCAAAAAGTGCGGTAATTGCGTTGGCTTTGCAAGATTTTGATAAAAAACATAAAAATAGATAAAAAAATACTGCCATGTGGCTATGGCAGCATAAACTTGTATTCGGAGGTAATTATATCATGGTGAATAAAGCATCACAAGGTAATGTAAGAACTAGAAATTGGACGTTTGTAATTTACCCAGAAAGTGTTTCTGAAGGTTGGAGAGATATATTAGATGATGAACATATACAATGGGTTGAATCTCCATTACATGATAAGGATACTAATCCAAATGGAGAGATAAAAAAGGCTCATAAGCATATATTGGTTATGTATGATGGGGTTAAAAGTTATAATCAGATATTAGAATTGACTGAAAGAATAAATGCGACTGTTCCACAAAGGTGTGGTTCTGCTAAAGGTCTTGTTAGATATATGTTGCATATGGATAATCCTGAGAAATATCAGTATGATCGTGAAGATATGATTGCTCATGGTGGAGCAGATATTCTAGAGATGTTAAAACCGACGTCTGCAAGCAGATATGAGATGTTTAAAGAAATGACTTCTTTTATAGTTGAAAATGATATAAGAGAATACGAAGAACTATGGATTTATGCTATGGAGCATAGATTTGATGATTGGTTCCCTTTGTTGGCTGATAATGGTACTTTTGCTATAAATACGTTTATAAAATCTAGAAGACATAGAATAAAAGATAACAAATGAATTAGCTAGCCATTATGGCTAGCTTTTTGCTTTAGCAAAAAAGGGGGATTGGGGGTTTACCCCCAACAAGGGTATTTGCAGAACGAAATGAGCGATAGCGAATGAA
>NZ_JBFDVL010000021.1:0-1357 GCF_041008415.1 Staphylococcus cohnii species complex 1663 | reverse complement strand
AGCACCAGACGCACCAACGGTGAAAGAAGTGACAAGTGAAGCTACAACAGTAAGTGGAACAGCAGAACCAGGCTCAACAGTTACCGTGACGTTCCCAGATGGGACAACTTCAACAGGAACAGCAGACAGTGAAGGCAACTACACAATCGAAATCCCATCAGATGTAGATTTAGAAGGTGGAGAACCAATCAAAGTTGTAGCGACAGATAAAGATGGCAACAAATCAGAAGAAGCGACAACAACAGTTAAAGACACAACAGCACCAGAGGCACCAACGGTGAAAGAAGTAACAAGCGAAGATACAACAATTGGTGGCACAGCAGAACCAGGCTCAACGGTTACAGTGACATTCCCAGATGGTAAAACAGCAACAGGTACTGCAGACAGTGAAGGCAACTATACGATTGAAATTCCATCAAATGTAGATTTAGAAGGTGGAGAAGATATCAAAGTTACTTCTAAAGATAAAGTTGGCAATACATCTGAAGAGACAATGACAACAGTAGTAGATACGACGGCACCATCAGCACCGACGGTGAAAGAAGTGACAAGTGAAGCTACAACGCTAAGTGGAACGGCAGAACCAGGCTCAACGGTCACAGTGACGTTCCCAGACGGTAAAACGGCAACAGGAATGGCCGATGATCAAGGTAACTACACAGTTGAAATTCCATCAAATGTAGATTTAGAAGGTGGAGAAGATATTAAAGTTACTTCTAAAGATAAAGTTGGCAGTACATCTGAAGAGACAATGACAACAGTAGTAGATACGACGGCACCATCAGCACCAACGGTGAAAGAAGTGACAAGTGAAGCTACAACAGTAAGTGGCACGGCAGAACCAGGCTCAACAGTAACCGTAACGTTCCCAGATGGAACAACGGCAACAGGAACAGCAGACAGTGAAGGTAACTATACAGTTGAAATTCCATCAAATGTAGATTTAGAAGGTGGAGAAGATATCAAAGTTACTTCTAAAGATAAAGTTGGCAATACATCTGAAGAGACAATGACAACAGTAGTAGACACGACAGCACCATCAGCACCGACGGTGAACGGAGTGACAAGTGAAGCTACAACGGTAAGTGGCACAGCAGAGCCAGGCTCAACAGTAACCGTGACGTTCCCAGATGGAACAACGTCAACAGGAACAGCAGATGATCAAGGTAACTATACAATCGAAATTCCAACAAATATTGACCTAAAAGGCGGAGAAAACATTGTCGTAACAGCGGCAGATAAAGATGGCAACAAATCAGAAGAAGCGACAACAACGGTTAAAGACACAACGGCGCCATCAGCACCAACGGTGAAAGAAGTAACAAGCGAAGATACAACAATTGGTGGCACAGCAGAG